>NZ_CBCPMI010000002.1:0-2597 GCF_965119725.1 Olsenella sp. Marseille-QA0557
GAGCGCGACTTGGATGATGTGATGAGGGAAGCTACGGAAGTCGCGCGGGCGGCGAAAGCGTTGAGCCGTAACCATGTTGCGCCGACGAACAGCAGGCAGCGCGGGCAAGCTCGGTGAAACGTAAACTATAGTTTACGTTTTTGTGAGTCCATACTTGTGGACTCGAAAGCGCAGGTAGATGCGCAAAATAAAAGGGCACCGCGCGATGCGATGCCCTATAATGTTTGTTGCTGGTCGTTGGTTGCCGCCGACAACCAGCTAATGGAAACGGAAGGTGGTTTCCGTCACCGTACAGTACTATTCTATCAAGACCGCGAGGTCAGGGCTATAGATAGACGTAAAAACGGAGCCACCTTCCATGATTTTGGAGGTGGCTTTTTTCATGGCAGACGAGACGACCGAGAAGGCTGAGAAGCCAATCGACACCAGCGTGAAGGCGCGTTACTGGTGGGCTGTGCTCTATCAGGAGAACATGGTCGATGGTTGGCGCGACAACATCGAGGAGCTGTTGCAGCTGCCCTATGCCTACTGCGAGCACGTGGCAGACGTTGACGGCAAGGGTGAGCATCGCAAAGACCACGTGCACGTGATTATCGTCTTCGGCAACACGACCACCTACAAGACGGCGATGTCCGTTTTTAAGCGGCTTGGCGAGAAGGCGTTGAACAAGTGCGAGCGTGTAATCGACATTCGCCACTGCTACGACTACCTGATTCACGACACTGACAAGTGCCGCAAGCTCGGCAAGCATCAATACGACCCGAGCGAGCGCATTACTGGCAACGGCTTCGACATTGGCAACTACGAGCAAATCAGCACCGCCGAGAAGCAGCACATGCTAAAGGAGCTGACGTGGTTCATCATGAGCGAGGGCTACGAGACGATTAACGAGTTCACGCAGCCCGCGCTCGAACGTTTCGGCGAGCAGTACTGGGAAATCATGGTCTCGTATTCGGCGTTTCTCGTTAAGTACCTGAACGGCAACAAGATGATGCGTGAGAAGGCCGAAATGCAGAAGCGCTTGGCATGGGAAGAAGCGATGCGCGAGCGCTGCCGCAACAACGAAGCCGATTCACATTCGGGCGAGTAGGCGGGTCAATGGAGCAGGCGGTGACTACGGGGGCGGAGTAGTTCCGCATAGCGGATCTACGTAGCCCTCGTTCACCGGCTGCGGAATTGACGCGGCGGGCAAGCAACAAAACCAGACTTGATTGAGGGTCGATGACGCACTGCGCCATCGACCCTTTCCTTGCTCTAGTCGCGGCGAAGGAAGCCCATCAAATCGGGGCACGTATATATTCGGCTACTACGACCGAATATATACGTGACGTGTGACGTGTGACGAACAGCCGCGACAAGGGGGAGTTTGAGGGGGCTTGCCCCCTCATGCGAGCGCCGCCGCGAGCTGTCCGAGAACCGTGCCGCCGCGGTCTCGGAGGGGTGCAGGGGTGTCCCCTGCCACGTCCTTAGCGTAGCTAAGGTCTAACGTGCTAGACTTTAGTCGATTAAGTCTGTACGGCTCGGAGGTTTCTATGGCTCACATCGCGAAATACAAGGCAGCATCGTGCGGTCACATGCTCGCGCACTACAGGCGCGATGCATCCAGTCTGGGTCGGGAGAACATCGACCCGACCCGAACCAAGGGCAACTACACGCTCGGGTTGGATGACCGAGACGGCAAAGTCCGCGCCATGAATGGCATCGAGCCGAACTGGGCAACGGTTGAGGGGCGCATTGAGGGGGTCAATAAAGCCGCCAAGGCGGCGGGTAAACGTGCCGTCCGCAAGGACGCTGTGGTGATGGCTGATGTAGTTGTGACGCTGCCCGAGAACGTTCGCAAGGGGGACGAATTTAAGTTTTTCGGCTTCACCTACTGGTTCCTGCTACAGAAGCTTGGCAAGGAGAACATGATGGGCGGCTTCGTCCATCGGGACGAGGTGCGCAAGGACGGCTCGCCCGTGCGCGATCACATGCACGTCCCCTTCACGCCAATCGTGGACGGGCGGTTCAACTACAAGAAGATGTGTCCGAGGGCGTTCTATCAGTCCTTGCACAAGGAACTTGGGGACTATCTGGAGAAGCAAATGGGGTACCGACCCGAGGTTGAGCTGGGGGACGAGACCCGTGCGCTGAGGGTCTACACCGATAAGTCCGCCGATATCGACAAGGTGCGCGGCGCGGTCGATAGGGCGGTCGTGCAACCTGCCGAGGAAGAAGCGGCGCGCATCGTCGCGGACGCGCAGGCGCGCGCCGACGCGCTCGTGCGCGATGCCGAGACGCGCAGGGACGAGCTGGTAGCTCAGGTCGCCGATGGCGAGCGCAGGCTCTCGGACGTGCGGATGCAGGTCGACGAGGAGACCGACAGATTGGAGTGCCTTCGGCAAAGAGCGGACGGGGTTGCGCGAGACGTTGCGGAACTGGAACCCATCGCTGTCGATGTTCGCAGGTTCGAGGGTGCGGGACGCGCTGAACGCGGCGCAATCCTCGATTCAATCGCTGCTCGATGCGCAGGAGCGGCGAGAGCAGCTAGAGCGGCAATTGAGGAGCTTGGAGACCGAATCTGGGCGCTGATGCATCCCAGGAAGGCGCAGCGCACC
>NZ_CBCPMI010000003.1:0-2353 GCF_965119725.1 Olsenella sp. Marseille-QA0557
GCAGATCTAAGCCGACTCGTTCACGGATTGCGGAATTGACGCGACGGCCAACCGAATAGACCAGACTTGATTAAGGGTCGATGGACGCTCTGCTCCATCGACCCTTTCCTTGCCCGTGTCTCGACTGGATGAGACCTGCAGAATCGGGCGGCTCATTATTTTTCGCTAACTACGTCCGAAAAATAATGTGACAAATGACAAATGACAAATGACCACAGGGGGGCGAGGTACTACGACCTCGCCCATGGGAATCCGATATCCGATACCGATACCGACAGTGATTCGTGGGGTGGTTTGGAGGGGCGAAGTCCCTCCATCTCGGCGTAGCCGAGCGGGCAAGGAAGAGGTGCCGCCACCGATGACGCGCAGCAATCTCGACCGCTGGGAGGATTGCGGAGAAGCCCCGCAGGGCACGTCCTTAGCGTAGCTAAGGTCTAACGTGCTAGACTTTAGGCGACTAAAATCTCACGCAAGGCGGTTCAGACATGGCACACATAGCGAAATACAAGGCTCCATCGGTCGGGCACATGCTCGCTCACTACAGGCGCGACCGCAGCAGCCTGGAGCGCGACAACATCGACCCCGAGCGCATCAAGAACGACTTGGTTGTCGGTCACTACACCAACAAGGACGGCAAGCTCGTTGTGGGGCGCGTGGAGCCGCGCGAGGGCGAGCCGAACTGGGGCACGGTGGAGAGCCGCATCGAGCGCGTGAACGAAGCCCAGAAGGCCGCAGGGAAGCGTGCCACGCGCAAGGATGCGGTCGTTATGGCTGACGTTGTTGTGACGCTTCCCGACAATGTGCGCAGGGGCGATGAGGATAGGTTCTTTCGCCTGACGTACTGGTACCTGTCGAAGAAGTTCGGTATCGACAACATGATGGGCGGATACGTCCACAAGGACGAGGTGCTGAAGGACGGCACGCCCGCTCGAATATCTGATGCGCAGGGAGCAGCCAAGGCAACAGAGCCTTAATGACGTGCTGCGCGATGCGCAGCGGGCGGCGGATGCGTGGAACCGCGACCACGCTGCACCGCAGAGGACGTATCGCGGGCGGGCTAGATGATGTGTTATAGTAGTACCTGTAATACACGACAAGGAGGTGCGACATGGCTACCGCGGTCACATCAATGAGGATTCCAACCGAGTTGAACGAGCGCTACAGCCGTCTTGCGAAGGAGACTGGCAGGTCGAGGAGCTTCTACGTTAACGAAGCCCTGCAAGAAGCTATCGACCGTTTCGAGTACGAGTACGGGATTCTCAAGGATATCGAGGACTATCGTGCTGGCAGGCTTGAGACCTACGGCATCGACGAGGTAAGGGCGCACTGTGGCCTGGCGAATTGATTTCACGAGGAACGCCGACAAGGCGATGCGCAAGCTCGATAAGGGCGTTGCCGCGCGGGTGTTTGACGAGCTTGACGAGATAGCGAAGCTCGAAGACCCAAGAAGCAGGGGCAAGGCATTGACGGGAAACTTGGCAGGCGTGTGGCGATACAGGGTCGGTGACTACCGAATCCTGTGCGACATCAATGACGGCAGGCTCGTCATTCTCGTGGTCGATGTTGCGCATAGACGCGAGGTTTACAAGCGCAGATAAAAAAAGAAAAGCCCCAGCAAGCTTGGCGGCAGCAGGGGCATTCGAGACAAGGAGATTATAGCATGGCGGCAAACGCTGGCGAGACGAAGGTGAAGCTCTGGGAGGGCATCTGCTACCCAGAGAACATGCGCGATGACTGGCAGGACGAGATAGACGACATTCTTCAAGTGCCTTTCGCTTATGCGGTTCACGACATAGACCATGACCAGAAGAGCAAGCAGCGCAAGACGCATGCGCACGTCATTGTTGTCTGGGGCGGCAACACGACACGCAAGGCAATCATCAACGTCTTGAACCGATTGAGCGCGGACGGCAAGAAGTGCTGTTCGTCAGCCGAGCCAATCAACAACATCAGGCATGCGTATGACTATCTGATTCACGACACGGCTTCCTGTCGCAAGAAGGGCAAGGAGCTGTATCCGGTCGAAGCACGCATCGAGGGAAACAACTTCGACATTGGTCAGCTCGAACAGCTCTCGACTAAGGACAAGCAGGACATGCTCTTCGAGTTGGTCGGCTTCATCATGTGCGAGAGGTTCGAGACCATCAACGATTTTACGGCTGCGGCGCTGAGGGAGTTTCCCGAGCAGTACCGCGAAATCATCGTGGGGTACAACTCGATTCTCGAGCGCTATTGTCGCGGGAACTATCTGAACGCCGAACGTAAGCGCAAGTGCGTGGAACAGTCAGGTGTCAAAGAGTAGTCGGGTCAATGCAGCAATGCGTGACTACGGGGCGGCGTGGTCTGCGCTCGC